>NZ_CP083453.1 GCF_020080045.1 Comamonas odontotermitis | reverse complement strand
ACGTCTCATCGTGTCAGTGATACGAGATTGATACCGTATCACTAGGAGGACTGGGAGCGATGGCGAGCATCACACAAGTAAACGGGAAGTGGCGCGCACTCGTGCGCCGTAAAGGCTTCCCATCATATTGCAAAACCTTCGCGGTCAAGGCGCAGGCCCTTGCATGGGCGACCAAAATTGAGGCGAGTCTTGATGAAGGCGTATCACCAGGTGCAGAGGTTGTGCGAGATCGACGTTTCACCGTCAGCGAATTGATACGAGAGTATCGCAAGCTGATGGAGCAGACCAGGCCTATCCTGGACACGTCCAACTCACACTACATGCTCAAGACTCTGGATCTCCATCTGGGTCAGCTCGACGCACAGCGCTTGTCGGTAGATGACCTGGTGGGCTTCGCGCTGGTTCGCAAGGAAGAAGGGGCAGGCCCTTATACCGTCAATATGGATGTGTCCAAGCTCGGCACAGTCATGCGCTACACCGGATCATTCTTGCGGCTGCAGTTGCCTGATGTGGTGGGCATGTCTAGGCCAGTGTTAAAGCACATGGGCCTGATTGGGTCAGGCGGTAGACGCGAGCGGCGGCCGCAAGAGGATGAGCTGGCTCGCATCCTGGCTTGGCTTACCGATAACAAAGGAAAGGTGTATGCCGACTTTGTGTACTTTGCAGCGTTGACGGCAATGCGTCGCAGCGAGGTGTGTGGGTTGTTGTGGGCAGATCTGGATGAAAAGAAGCGCTTGGTGTTGATACGGCAGCGCAAAGACCCGCGAAGCAAGAAGACCAATGATCAATGGGTGCCGCTGTTGGGTGAAACCTGGGATGTTGCAAAGGCTCAGCCGGTGATCGAGGGTGAGCCGCGTATCTTCTCAGTGCATCCGCAGACGGTGAGCAAATACTTTAAGGAAGCTCGGGAGGCGCTGGAGATCCCCGACCTCAAGCTGCACGATATGCGGCATGAGGGGACTAGTCGTCTGTTTGAAGATGGCTACGCGATACAAGAGGTTGCGTTGGTGACGGGGCATAAGAAGTGGGAGACGCTCAAAAGATACACGAATCTTCGGCCGGAAGATCTTCATCGCAAGAAAGAACAGAAATGAAAAAATATATTATTTTTGTTATATTTTCTCCATTAATTTCTGTATTTTTGGTTTTTAAAATAAGTTTCTTGTGTGGCGCTATTTTTCAAGTGGCGACTTTATTTTCTTTAATGTGTGTGGCTATCTATGAATCAATAGTGAATGACCGTTGTCCTCGCTGCAAGAGGTACTTCGTGATGGGCTGGAAATATCCAAGAATCGATAGAGGGCCGGATTTGCGCTATAGAAGTAATAGGAGGATGTGTCATTCTTGCGGTTTTGAGCATTAATGTGTGATGCTGGCCTTATTTGGCATTATTCCGAATGCTGTCAAAGTGCGCCGCCACATCCCGGTAGTCGGCATATCGCTTGCCGTTGTCAAGATATGTCGGAATGTCGAAGGTGTTGGCGCTTATACGGTTATGCACCGTGCCTGGTGTGATGCTCAGCAGTTGGGCTAGCTGGTTCACATCGAGGCGCAGGCCATATTTCTCGGCCACAAACATTTGCGTGACCAGGCTTGGCCCGTTGGTGGCGGGCGCTGCTGTGGTGGTAGCGCGGCGGGTCATATCAGTTTTCCTCGTTCTTCTTTTCGGTAAGTTGTTCGCGCACCTCGGCGCGGTAGCCATCGAGGGCAGTGCGCACGTCTGCACGCAGCTGCAGGTTCTCGTCGGCCACCTCGCGCGCAAAGCGCTCCAGCGTTTCGCGCTGCCAGGTAGAAAAGTCAGTGCGCGGCATTTCAGTTCACCAGGTCTACGTGCAGCTGCTCGGCTTTGATGTGCTCGGTGCCGTGCCCCATGCTCTTTGCGCGGTGGATCACCTTGTTCTGCAGGCGGTGCAGCTCGCCATAGGTCACATTGCGGATCTGGAACATGTAGTAATACGCCATGTCATCCAGTGCGGCCAGCTCGGGGCCGCGCAGGGGCTTGGTATGCCAGCCGCTGGGCGTCTCGCACCTGTTGAAAATGGCGGTAGCGGCCTGATGGGCTGCGTTGATCTGCTCGGTAAAACCCTTCACGATGCCGCTGCGCTCGATCTCCTGCGAGATCTGCCAGAAGGTATTCAAGGCCTGGATGTGCTCGCGCTCGTAGCGAACATGACGCAGCGCGGCCAGGCAGTCATCAAGGGTGCGCTGGACGTTAGCCAGCTCATGCGGGCGCAGGCCTGAAACATGTTCATTGGCATGCGTGAGCGGGTTGCGCACCAGGCGTGGCTTACGGGGTTTGCGGCCGTGGGTCATTGGGTGGTCTCCTTGCTGGGATTGCGCTCGGCATCCACTGCGCGGCCAATCTCTAAGGCGGATTCGCGGGCCTCGATGGTGACGCCATCAAAGGTTCGTACGTATGCTCTGACGCCATGCCATTGGCTAGACGCGCTCGCTTCGGTAACGCGTGCAATTGCATCGATGTGCAATAGATGCAGATGGCCGTCTCTTTCGGTGATCTTGATCATGCAAGCACCTCGCCGGTGGTTGATTGCCAGTTGTCGCAGCACGCATGGGCCTTCACCTGGAAGTGATGGCGCGTGCAGAAGCGCTGGTAGAAGGTTGGCATCGAATCGCGCATCAGCTGCTGCTCGTTGTAGTGCTTGCAGGTAGAGCAGCGGGGCACGCGTTCCTGGTAGCCCACAGTCTTTTTGAGCTGGGATAGCTTGCTCATTTGCGGCCTTCCTCTTGCTGGATGCGCTCGTCGCGCATGTTGGCTATGTTCTTCTTCAGGCCTTCGTTGATTGCCTGGAGCACGTCCGCCACGCTCTGGCAGTGCCTCTGATAAATTTGAGCGAGCATGGCGTTGGCACGCATCTGTATGTGGTCGTCCAGAGTGGCAATGAACATCTTGCGCAAGCTGGCAACGGACGGCATGGGCTCCGATTCAGGCAGGGACGATGCGCGCGCGGCCTGCAGGCGCTTGCGGCGTGTGGTGGAGGTTTTAGCCATGGGTCTGGCCCTTTCCTGCAGTGCCGGCGCGTGCTGCAGCTTCCTGGCCTTGAATCCAAGGCATATCGAATGCGCGCTGGATGGCCTTGATGGCGTTGTCTGCGGCAACGCCTCCGTGCTGCCTGGTGTCAAGGGCGTAGTGATAGTCGCGCAGCGCTGTTTGCACATCGAGCACAGAAGTAATCGCCAGCTTGAATGTGTCGTGGCATTTCTTGGCAAGCGCCTCGGGGATCATTCGCGCCTGGTTGCCGTCCGGGCAGCAATCGCGGAACTGGGCCTCCACCGGGCCGACATGGCCGCAACCTGGGCAGTAGCGGGTCAGTAGTTCAGTTGCATTAAGCGCATCAGCGGGCAGGGCCTGGTGTGCCGTGAAGATTGCAGCAAGCTCCGCAACATCGTTGTCAGAGCATCCCCCGAGGCCCGTGTTTTTTGCGAACCAAGCATCGACTGATTTAATCAAGTCACCCGGCAGAGCCACCGGCTGGGCCTGCACCTCTGCCTGGGCAGTAGCCATCTTGTGCAGTACCTCCATGCGGGTCACCAGTGTGCGCAACCTTACGCCCTTGCAGATCGTGACGCTGCCAACTGATACGTCGCATGGGAGCGGCCAGTCCATGGGGTCGGCGGGTGCCTGTGCTGCTGCCAGCGCCTCATCCACCATCTTCTCGAATACGCTCTGGCTGACCTCATGGCCCGTGCACTCATCGCGGTAGTAGCGCAGGGCGGCAAGCGCTTTGTGCTCATTGCCTGATAGCTGTGCTGCCACTGTCTGTGCAGCGTAGTCCAGCACTTGAGTGGCGCTGTATCCGTCGTGGCTGGACTGCTCGCCGCCATGCCCGTTGAATTGGGCGGGATAGGCTGGCTTTGGCAATGCGGGATGTACTGGACAAGGCCAGCGCAGCGATCCATCGCCGCTGGGGCAGGTGCAGATATTGGTGTTGCTCATTGCACGATCTCCAGGTCTTTGATGTTGAAGGACTGAACCTCTGGCAGGCCGCGTTTGATAATTCCGGGGAATGCCACGCGCCAGACGTTTTGCTTCGCGCCAACGGAGTAGCGCAGTTCGCCTTCCTGGTCGCGCAGGCGGCTGTACTTGGGGGCGATGTCAGCATCCGCTTTGATCCGAACCTTTACGCCTTCCTTGAAGGCATCGGGATCTGCGGGAGCGACGGCTGCGGCCGGAGGTTCGCAAGGGGTCAAGTGCTCCCGCGTTGACGAGAAAGGCGACCTGTCTGGAATGTTGATCAGGTAGTCGTCGCGCACCTTTGAGTACACCTGGCCGCGCTCGCCGCGCAGCTTCTTGTTGCTATGGGTGTTGTTGACGGTTACCCATGCGCCAACAGTCAATTGCTCGCCGCTTGCGGCGTGCGTGTCTGCCAGGGGCTTGGTCGGAGGGAACGGCCAGGCAGCAGTACGGGTGGGCGCTGTCGCAGGCTGGGCGACAGCCACAGCCTGCGCATCGTCATCCTGCGCGGCCGCAGCCGCGCCTGATATGTCCTCCTGACCATCACCCACGCCCTCGGCCGCGCCAGCGGGGCTTTCGGCGGCTTGCATTGCCTCGGCAATCTGCGCACGCGCAAACTCAGCGCTGGTTTTGGGCGTCTCGCTCGCCTGGGCCTTGGCTCCCTTCTTCCCCCCGCGCCCCTTCTGCGCTTGCGCAGCGGGGGGTGGGGTAGAGGCGGCTTCCTGGGGCTTCAATGAATCATCGGGAAGCGTACTGAGTGCAGCTTTTTTGACTTCCTGCTGCTTTTTAGTTGCTTTTTCTGCGCGCATGTTGGCCTTTGTGCTTTGCTGCACAGTCAGCGCTACTACGCCGACTTCTTTGGCGATGGTCAGTAGATATTTGTTTTGCTCCTTTGCGTCCAGCCAGTAGCGATACTCGGTATCGCGGAACACCAGCAGGTTGAGCAGTGCAGAGACTGGCTCGGGGTGCGCGTCGATCCAGTCGAAAATGGCCTGCGACTGACCGACCTTGCCCAGCTCGTGTAGCTTGCAAAACTGCTTGGCCTGCTCCTGGTTCAGGCTGTTGGCCTCGCGCTTGGCAAGCAGCAGCACCACGCCGCTTGGCAAGGTGGATTCAGGTTGCTGCAGCAGCTCTTCACGGATGCGGGCCGCAACATCCTGGCGCCAGGTCGATTCATATTTCACCTTTTCCTGGGCGGCTTCCTTCTCCTTTGCCGCTTTGGCTTCGGCTTGGTTGTCCTTCTCCACCGCGACTACAGCTTCTTCATGCCCGGCTTGTGCAAGCAATGTAGAGACCTGGGAGGGCAGCAACACGGCCACCAGCTCGCCTTCCTTGTGCGGGTTGGCGATCATGGTCGGCTTGATCCCGGCCGATTCCATCTGCTGGCCGATCAAGGCGCGCAGGGGCTCATCAGTCGGGCTGTCGTATTTGTCATCGAGGCGCAGATAGCCTTCAACCCTGGTGCTGTAGCTATGGGGCATCAGTGCCTTGGCCTCTTTGCCCTCGATGACCTCATAACCCTGGTCGTGGGCAGCTTTCAGCACGCGGTCGTTGTGGGCCTGTTCCTTGGCTTCAAAGCACTTGCTGTCAGTGCACATGTCTGCACTTTTCACATCGGCAAACAGATCGCGGTCATTGGCCGTGTTGAGAGGGCACTTTGTGCACGCACCGGCCTTAGGGCACAGCGTGGCGTCGGCCACATCAAAGCGGGCATCGCGCAGGTACAGCATGTACTGGCGATGGATGAGTTCCTTGGCTTCGCGGGCGCTGCTGTAGTAGCCGCCGTTGCGCACATCGTCCAGCGCCTCTATCTGCAGGGTGTGATGGGGAATGCGGGCCAGCAGCAGAGCGCGGCTTGCATCGATGTCGCCCTCGCGCAGGGCATCGCGGGCTTCCGAGCACAAGGCCAGCAGCTTGAGACGGCCAAAAACATAGCTGCGGCTCATGCCGATCTTGGCGGCAACTGCATCGGCATTGATGCCAGTCGCCTGCATGAGCTGCTCATATCCCTCGGCCTCTTCCAGGGCGCTTACGTCTTCGCGCTGCAGGTTCTCAATGATCTGCACTTCCAGTGCCTGGGCGTCGTCCAGGTAGCGGATAACAGCCGGGATCGTGGCAAGGCCTGCCAGCTTGGTGGCACGCCAGCGGCGTTCACCGGCCACAATCTCGTAGGCTGGCAGCGGCATGCCTTTGCTGCGGTTATCAAAGGTGTCCTGCAGGCGCTCTGGCGGCAGCGGGCGCACGATGATGGGCACATTGACGCCCATGGCCTTGATGCTTGCGGCCAGCTCCGACAGCTTGCCCTGGTCAAAGGATTTACGCGGGTTCGTGCGGCTGGTGACGATCTCGTCAATCTGCAGCTCGCGCATCAATGGGCCTGCGCCTGGCAGCGGCATGGCCTGCGTTGCGGTGTCAAACTCATTCGTCGCCATAATCTGCTCCGATGTATGTGATGGATGGGGTTCTGTCGCGGGCTTCGTCGGGATCGCGCATGCCGGACATCACTGCGGCCTGATACCAGGAGTAACCTTCGTCAAGCAGATCGAGATAGCGCTGTGCGGTGTCGCTATCGCAGCCGTTTTTCTCTGCAATGGATTGGGCGCGGCTCATACCATCAAGCTCTGTGCATCGCCTGCCCGGGCGCCGTGGTGCAGCAGCACCAGCTGCAGGGGCTTGCCCGCTTCCACTTCGCGCTGCATCTGCAGGCGTTCGGGCACGGTGACGTGCTGCCAGACGCAGCAGTCAAACAGGCTGGATGGGGTCTTGTGCACGCCGTTGCACTGGGGGCATACGTGCAGCTGGGGTGTGGGTTGGGTACGCATGGTCAACTCCTTACAGTGGGTAGCCCGCAGGCAACAACATCAGGTGCTGCTCTGCCAGGGCGTAGGACATGGAAAAATCGGTGTGCTCGGGGCGCTCGGTAGACAGCACCAGGGCGCCGCGCACTGGGTGGTGCGCCGCCGTCGTGGCCGGGGTGTCTTCCGTCTGGTCAAGCACAAAATCAAGGCCGAAGTGCTGGCACAAGGCCTGGGCATTGGTGCGCATGCCGCTGCCCAGCGGCCCGTAGATCACGATGGATGGGTACGACATGCACGCCCCTTGCTTTAGAACTGCAGCGAGAGCGCAATGGCCGAGGCCGCGCCGACACTGATAGCGATCACGCAGATCCACATAGCAATCCATGGCGCGGCGCGCAGCAGGCGTTGCTTGGTGGGCGGGTAGTAAGGGCCGTCGAGCTGGATAGGTGCTGGCATATCAGCGCTCCTGCACGGCCAGCACGGCCTGATTGTTGAAGTGTTGACGGCCCCAAGCCAGCGCGGCGGCATGGCTGTCGGCCAGCTTGGCGTGCATGCGGCCAGCGCAGATCAGTAGGTAGAGGTGCATGCCGCAGCCCTCGTCTTTGTCGGGCTGGCTTTCCATCGTGCTGCCTCGATCTGCACTGCGGCATCGACCGCGCCAGGCACACCGATGTGCAGCAATGCGCCGTCTTCAATGGCTTGGTTTTCGCTGCTTTTCGCGGCGGACAAAGTGGCGTGGTGGCCGTCCCACAAGGCGTCCGAAGTCACTTTGCTGCGGGCTGTTTTGAATTTCTGGAACAGCTTTTCTGATGACTGGCGCATCTGCGCTGCGTGCTTGATCCAGATTGAGTTGAGGCGCAGGGCAGTGCAGACGTGTGCACTGGGTTCTGGCGCGCTTGCGGTTGCTTTCATCGTCTACCTCCGTTGTTAGTCGGTAGACGGGATTGTTAGACTAACCTAACATTAAGTCAATAGGTAAGCCTAACAAATGTTGTTTGTTAGGCGTTAGGTTTACAGAACTTGGCGAACGTAGGTGTAGTCAGTGCCGTTTTTATTGGCGCAGTTCTTGTTCCAGTCCACTTTTGAGCCGGAGCTGTCAACGGCCATGCTCTCAGTCACTGTGGCGTTGAAGCTGTTTGTGCCCCGATAGACCACGCAAGTGACCTTGCTGTCCAGGTACAGCGCTTGGACAAGGTCAAAAGACTTTGGGTTCTTTGATGACTCTTTGATTGCAGTCACAATTCGGCGAACGCTCTGGAATTCGGCCTCGGTTTTGGCCTTTGCCGCCGCCTCTTGAGACTTTTGCTCAGGAGATTTAGCGGATTCTGAAGCAGCCAGCGTGGCTGCTGCTTGGTCTCTGGCGTCTTTGCTTTTGCTCTCGCCAAATATGCAGGAAACAGCTGCAATGGCAAAAACACCAGCAATGCACCATGTCAAGAGTGAAGTTTTCCGTTTCTCGCTCATGTCCTTACCCGATACGTAGAGACCACCAGCCTAACACTTTGCCGCTAATGTTTAGCGTATCTTGCGCCTCTGAGAGCTTGTAGATCTCGCTGTCTGGGTACTCTTCTCGGTTGTCACTGCGCAGCTCAAGCGACCCATCAGCACGAATCAGCGCTTTTTTGAGTAGGAATCTCCCGGCGACATCGAGAACATAGAAGGCAGGAGCGTCAATGAAACGATGGCCTGTATCAACAAACACAAGTGACTTATCTGGGATTGTGGGGTGATTGCTTCGGCCAATGGCGGTCAGGATCTTTACTCGATCTGGATTGGCTGTGCCAAGCTCACTGATCAACCAGCTTCTGAGTACGTCAAGGTATTGGACGATGCTGACGGGCTCCTCCACTTCATTCCCGGAGCCCATCGATGGGCGTGGCGACAGATGCTGGATGCGGACGAAGTCCTCCTGCGGTTCGTCTCTGGTGCTCGAAACCGAATAAATGGGGGCAGCTTCAGCAACACGAAGCGCAGTAGGGGCAGGACTCACAGCTCCCGACCCACTATTCAACCACTCCTGAGAGCAGTTCAGTAAGGCGGCAAGCGCAATCAAGTTTGTCGAGTTGAGGCTTTGTACCTTGTCATTTACCCAGTCGCTAACAGATGGGCGGCTGACTTTGAGCTCCCGCGCAATATCGGCCTGACGGATGTGCAATGCATCCATGCGTTGTTGGATGCGTCCGCCGAGCGTGTCTGGATAAATGTCCGACATGGTAAGTCTGTCCCTTCCTCTAATTAGCCAATCCTAACGAATTGAGTGTTCGCCTTGGTTTATCTCCTTGTTAGGTTGCTTGTCTTGTTTGTTAGGTTCGGTTAACATGCGGGCTATGCAGCGTTCTGTCCAAGAAATCATTGAGGCCCTTAGCGGTGTAAATGCAACCGCAAGGTTCTTTGGTGTGCAGCCTCCAAGTGTCACAGGGTGGCTCGAAAAGGGGTGCGTTCCGCGCGGCCGTCTGGTCGAGGCGGCTGCGCGTCTTGAGGTGCACACAAATGGCTGGTTCAGTCGGAAAACGCAATGGCCGGATACCTATCAAGCCATCTGGCCGGAACTTGGGCAGGACGTGACTGTTTCCAACCACCCCAGCTGATAGCCAGCGCCCGGTTGCGCCGCTTTTGTCTCCGGCGGCCAGGGGCTTTCCAGTTGCTCCAGATCGCGGGCGTTGGTGCTGGGGTGGTTTTTTATGGATGGCATGGGGTGAACTGTGACAGCACAGCGGCCCGGTGCCTATGGCGTTTTTAAGCGGGGGTGGATATGTCTTGTACAGATGCAGTGAAGCGGGCCGCGCAGGCCTACCCGGGCGGGATAGAGGGTATGGCGGATCGCATGAAGAGGAAATACAGCACGCTTGACAAGGAGCTGCGTGCATCAGGCACCTTCAAGCTGGGCTTGGAGGATGCGGTGGAGATCATGACGCATAGTCACGATGCCAAGTGCCCGCCAGCGCTTGATCTGCTGAACATGATGGCAGACCTGGTTGGCGCGGAGGTCGTCTTGTTGCCTGATGCTTCAGACGACAAGACATGCACCGCAACCCATGTAGCCAATTTGATGCGGGAGTGCAGTGATGTAGTCGCAAGCGCATCGGAGTCCGTAGCTGACAACGATTTGAGCCCCAATGAATTTGCCCGTATTGAGAAGCAGTGGGCAGAGATGCTGCATGCGGGCCAAGGCCTGATGCGCTATCTGCGGGCAAAGTTGCAGGCTGATCAAGCGCGCTGGTCAAACGGTGGAGGTGCCAGATGATGGATGTCTCTACGCACACCCCCATTTGCGGCCGTCCAGCCGGTGAGGTTCGCCAGGCGCTGCTGCAGGCTTGCGAGCAGCTGCACAAGCCTGGTCAATCTGCAACTTTGCAGGAGTTGGCCCAAGCTGCATGCGTAGGCCTCGATGTGGCCCGCCGCACTCTCGATAACTTGCGTCGCGCGCGCCTGGTGGCAATCGTCCGGCATCGCCGCGTGTCATATCGCAATCGCCCAGTGGCCGAGTGGGCTCCTGGTGCTGCCTGGGCTGGTGGCGTAGGCCACGGTGCCGGATCTAGCGCATTGGCAACGGTGCTGCAGAGCTGGGGGCGGTAGCGATGACCCATAGGGAAGAATTGCCGCCCCTCAAATACAGGGAGTTGGCAGAGGCGCTATTGGATCGCATTGACGAGCTGGTGCCGCGTTGGTTGCCTGGTGGGCGGCGCGAAGGCCATGAATGGAAGTGCTCTGATCTGGGGGGCGGCAGTGGTAGCAGCTGCAGCGTTTGCATGGAGGGCAGCAGGGCGGGCCGTTGGGCAGACTTCAGTGGCGACGAGAAGGGCCGTGATCTGCTGAGCCTGTACGCGGCCATTCACAACCTGAGTATTGGCAAGGCTGCAATCCAGGTGGCCCGAGAAGAAGGGCTGGAGGCCGTTGCAGGCGTGGTGAAGACCGCTGCCGGTGCGCCTGTGCAGCCCGCAGCAAACCCGCGCCCTGCTGCCCCCGCAAAGCCTAAGCCGGTAAAAGAGAACTGGACGCCTATTGTGCCGGTGCCGGACTATGCGCCTCCCACTGACAATGTACATTTTGATCGAGGGCAGGGCCTGCACGTTGCAGAGTACCGCTACGGCGATGATCTGATGGGCTACGTGGTGCGCTTTGTGAAGAGCGATGGCAGCAAGGTAGACATCCCCCATGTATTTGCCAGCAGCGATAAAAAGAATGGTGCTAAATGGGTATGGCGGCACTGGGACGAACCCAAGCCTCTGTTTCTGCCGCTGGCACAGTTTCCGCGCGCCGATCAAACCGTGGTAATTGTTGAGGGCGAGATCAAGGCGATCTTGTTGCAGAAGACGCTGGATTCGTTCGCACCCGGGGTGTATCTGGTGTTGAGCTGGGCTGGTGGGTGCAAGGGATGGGCGAAGGGCGACTGGGGGCGTTTGCGCGATCTCACGGTACTGCTTTGGCCGGATTGCGACAGTCAGCGGCATTTGCCGTCAAAAAAAGAGCTGAGCGCGTGTGCGACTGAGGAAGAGCGGGAGGCGCTAAAGAACGCGCAGCCGTACCTCAAACCAGACAAGCAGCCGGGCGTGAAGGCCATGCTCGGTATTGGTCGCCTGTTGCGCGAGCAGGGCTGTGATGTGAAGCTGCTGCCCATTCCGTTCCCTGGGGTGAAGCCCAGTGGCTACGACTGCAAGGACTACATCGAGACTGAGGGCTGGACGGGCGAGCACATCGTTACATCGTTTTTTGGCAAGGCCTACCCTCCTGGCTGGGATGCCGAGGATCAATCGGCGGCACCGGAGGAAAAGCGCGAGGCCCCCGTTGGCACTGGCGGCGATGGTGGGAATGGCGGTGGCAAGGGCAAGAAACCTACTGCGGCTGCTGCTGATGATGGCGATGGCTCTATGCCGACCTGGCTGGAGCCGTACTACGAATGGAAGCGTGGCAGATGGAACCTGTGCCGCAGCCTCGTGGTGGATGCGTTGCGCCGCGATCCAGCCCTGCAGGGTTGTGTCGCATATAACGAGTTGACCAAAGAGCAGGACGTTCGCAAGCCCTGGCCCTGGAGCGATCAGGCGCGAGACGATTGGAGCGAGGGCAGCGCAGATCTGCTGGCACGCTACCTGACAGATCGCTATGGCGTGGGCGATGTGGCGGTGACTACGGTGCAGGACGCCATCCGGGTTGTGGGCTACGCCGAGCGCTTTCACCCCGTGCGCGAGTACCTGCAGGGCCTGGTGTGGGACAAGAAGCCGCGCCTGTCCAAGTGGCTGGTGTTCGTATTGGGTGAGACTCCGGCCACATTGAACCCTGCGCTGTATGAGTACCTATCGTTGGTGGGGCGCTTCTGGTTGCAGGGCATGGTGTGGCGGGTCATGGAGCCTGGTTGCAAGTTTGACTACATGCCCGTATTGGAGGGCGTTGGAGGCCTGGGTAAATCCACCTTGGCCCGATTGTTGTGCGCGTTGCCCAAATGGTTTGGTGACAGTAAGTTTGACCTGGAGCGTGGCAAAGAGGCGCTGGAGCTGGTGCGCGGCAAATGGCTGTACGAGATTGGTGAGCTGTCGAGCTTCAGCAAGGCTGGTGTCAATGACATCAAGGCATTCATCAGCTCCATGATCGATACGTTCCGGCCATCGTATGAGCCGAAGGCGAGGGACTTTCCGCGCCAGGTCGTACTGGTAGGCACTACCAACGACGATAAGTACCTGCGCGACCGCACGGGTAATCGGCGCTTTTGGCCGGTGCCCGTGCGCCATGAGATCAAGCTCGCATGGCTTGAGCGTTGGCGAGACCAGCTGTTTGCCGAGGCCTATCAGCTATATCTGGAGAAGGCGGAGTATCACCCATCCAAAGAGGTAGAGGCTCGGCTCTTTGTTCCCATGCAGGAATCGCGCCTGGTGGAGTCGGCCATCGATGGCGAGCTGCTTACCTTGCTGACCCGCCCGCCAGGGCAGGATACGAATTTGATCAACTGTGATACGCAGCGCGTGCCGCTTACATCGTTGGTGAAGGCCTTGCATGTGGATGCGGGCAAGAGCACGCGGGTGCTTGAGCAGCAGATACAGGGCTGGCTGGCGAGCAATGGATGGGTCAACAAGGGCCGTCAGCGAATCGACGGCCAGCTCAAGGCGAGTGTGTACTTTCGGCCTGAGGTGTGGCCGCCCGAAGAAGTCAAGAACACCATGACCTGGGCCGAGTCCGATGACGACAAGGCGCAGAAGGCCGATGCGCAGCCAGGCGCAGTAGATGCGCCTGTGAGCATGGCCGACCAGGTCAAACACTGGTTGGGTGATATGGATGCACCTTTCTAATTTCAATCAACCATGCAAAGCGGTGCCTGAAACGCGCCGCACTGCCTGCGCAAGTGGAGGCGTGATTCGCGCTTGCGTAGTGGCACGGGCGACAGTGCGCCCGGCCTGCGGTGCGGTGGCGGGGATGGGTATCGCATCACCTACCAGCTGAATCTGTTCACCTGTTCCGGGTGTTCAGGCATTTCTCCTAGAGCACTGTAGTACCACCAACACCATGAATCTTGGGGTTGAAGCTGCTGCATTGCCTGTTGGTTGATGTGTTCCCTGTGCACCCTGGGCAGCGGGCGGGCATATGCGGGATGTGTGGGCGCGTGCGTGGGTGCGCGTGACGCGGTTCCTGTGTTCTCTATATCAAGTAACTGAACAGGGTGAACAAGTGAACAAACCTCAAGATCATCAAGGGACGGCAATGAGTTCTGACGAGCTGCAACAGCGCCTGGATCACATCAAGCGCAACATGCCGAAGACGTATGAGTTGATAGTGAAGAAGGCCGAGACCGAAGGCAATGCTGTGTTTCGTACTGTGCGCCTTGGCTGCCTGGGCGAGCCAAACCGCTTCTGGGCCATGGAGGCGGGACACTTTGCTGGGACGGCATTCAACATGCGCTCGGTGGAGCAGGAGGTGGCCTGGCAGATGGTGAACTTTGGCGATGACTGGGCGATTGTCTTTGACCCAGAGTTGGACGGCGGCAAGCGTCCGGCCACTGCAGGAGGCGGGGGAGGTGGCAATGGCACGCATTGAACGGATCAAGCAGCGCCTGGACAACTGGGCGCTGTGGAAGTCTCGCATGCTCAGCGGTGGTAGTGGCTGGGCCACGCGCAATGTGCTCGATGTTGACTGCGGTGTGTTCAATCGTGGCAGCTACAACGGTGCGATCATCCCGGCATTCGACGAGGATGCACAGGAGATTGATGCCGCCATCAAGGCCATCGAGACGGCCAGGCCCCACCTGGTGCAGACACTGAACCACATCTACTTGCACGACTTGGGCGTCAAGATGGCCGCAGTTCACCTGGGTTGTGCAGAGGCCACGGTACATGCGCGGCTTGGGCAGGCCGATGCAGCCATTGATATGTGGCTGCAGGATCAGGCCAAGGCCAAGGCCCAGCGGCGTGCTGCTGCCGAGGCTGAGCAACTGCAGGCCGACATGCGCAGGAATGCAAATAGGACTTTTACGTCATAGAGACTTTGTGTACATTCCAGCTATCTTGTGATTGGTGTCTCTAAGGTTTCCCCCTCCACCTTGTCGGCCCAGCACAGGTAACCCGCTTCAGGCAACTGCAGCGGGTTTTTTATTGGAGTGATGCGGCATGAAACAACAAGCCTACCGGCGTGACCATGATGCGCGGCGCGGCTCTGCCGCATCGCGTGGCTACACCAGCAAATGGCGCGCATCGCGTGACCAGTTCCTGCGAGACAACCCGCTGTGCGTAATGCATGAGGCACGGGGTGAGCACGCCGTTGCGACGGTGGTTGACCACAAGGTTGCACCTCGGTTGCGCGAAGCCAGGGAGCAGGGTGATGCTGACCAGGTGGCCGCTGCGTACCGTCTGTTCTGGGATCGTGACAACTGGCAGCCGCTGTGCAAGCACTGCCACGACTCGGTCAAGCAGCGCCTGGAGAAGTCGGGCCGCATGCCTGGCTGCGACGTGAGCGGCATGCCGACCGACCCCGGCCACCACTGGAACCGCAGGGGGTAGGGGGGGCAAAAATGTTTCCAGCCTTTTGCCTGGAGACCGCAGCCCCTCCTTCGCTCGCAAAACCGGGAAAAATGGATAGGGGGGGTATCGACTAGAGAGGCCACCATGGCAGGAAATTCAAACTCTGGCCGCACTGCAAAGACCCCATTCGCGCACCTGGCAGGCGGCAACCCCAGCAAAAGAAATATCGGCGGCCTGCTCGGCGAGATCCAAAGCGCTGCGGTGATGGCGTGCGTGCCAGATCGCCCCGATTGGCTGAGCGCCGATGCAGTCCTGGAGTGGGATCGCGTGGTTGCCGCCCTGCAGCTGCTCGGCTGGGTACATCAGCTGGACATGATGGCGCTGGCTTCGTACTGCGAAGCCGTCGCCGACTACAAGAAATTCCGCATCTTGATTGCGCAGAAGAATGCCGAGCAAGCCGAATCGGGCGATGTGCAGACCTTCGCAACGGGTGCAAAGCAAATCAGCGTCTGGCGGCAGCTCGCCAACGATGCTGAAAAACGTGCCAACGCCGCAGGCGCCCAGTTCGGAATGACGCCCCTGGCGCGCCGCAACATGAAGGCAGCGCCTGTGGGGCAGGCTGATATGTTCGGAGGCGAAGAAAAGGATGCAGCAGCAACGTACTTCAACTAGCTGCCGTATCCAGAAGTTCGCCAAACGAGTATTGCAGGGCCGCATCATTGCAGGCCCATTGGTGCGTGCCGCATGCAAGCGGCATCTGCAGGATCTGAAGCACGGCCACAAACGCGGGCTGGTGTGGAACCAGGCAGCAGCGGATCGGGCCATCGGATTCTTTGAAGATGTGCTCAAGCTCAACGGCGGCGAGTACGAAGAGAAGCCTTTCCTGCTCGCGCCCTGGCAGGCGTTCATTGTCGGCAGTCTGTACGGCTGGTACTTTGAGGATGGGCGACGCCGGTTTCGTGTGGTGTACATCGAGACGGGCAAGGGATCTGGCAAGAGTCCATTGGTTGCAGGCATTGGTCTGTACGGGCTGACAGCTGACAAAGAGCAGCGCGCCGAAATCTATGCTGCCGCTACCAAGAAAGACCAGGCGCAGATCCTGTTCCGCGACGCAGTGGCGATGGTCAACCAGTCCAAGGCGCTCAGCCAGCGGATTGTGCAATCTGGCCGGGATGAGAAGGTCTGGAACCTTTTCTATCCTGAGACCAATAGCTTTTTCAGAACCATTGCTGCTGATGAGGGGCAGTCCGGCCCTCGTCCGCACATTGGCCTGGTCGATGAGGTGCACGAGCACAAGACGGCGACGGTTGTAGACATGATGATTGCCGGTATGAAAAACCGGCGTCGCGCGATGGTGGTCATGATCACCAACAGTGGCAGCGACAAAAATACGGTCTGCGGTCAGTACCATGACTACGGTGCAGACGTGTGCACAGGCCGTGTTCAAGATGACACCTTCTTCGGGTTCATCTGCTCGCTGGATAAGGGCGACGATCCGGCCAAGGATGAGCGCTGCTGGCCCAAGGTCAACCCCTCGCTGCGGTTTCGCGCGCATGGTCAGCGCGACGGCATTCCTGGTTACGCCTACCTGCGCAACCAGGTACACACGGCCAGGGGTATGCCCGCCAAACTCGCCAAGGTGCTGCGGCTCAACTTCTGCGTGTGGACGCAGGCCGAATCGCCCTGGATCGATTGGGACATTTGGAGTGGTGCGGAGGAAAAGGTGCAGATGCGCCTGTTGCGCAATCGGCGCGCGGTGGCGGGCCTGGACTTGTCCAGTACCACTGACTTGACGGCGTTCGTGCTGCTCTTTTTCCCTACGGTTGAAGATCCGTACTGGCGCATCATGCCGTACTTCTGGATTCCAGATCACGACCTGGATGAGCGCGAGAAGCGCGACAAGGTGCCATACCGGGAGTGGATCGAGGCCGGGTATCTGGAGACTACGCCAGGCCGCGCTGTCAGTCGCCTCTTTGTGCTGCGCCGACTGCAGAAGATCTGCAACTTCTTCCAGGTCGAGAAGATCGCCTATGACCGCTGGCGTATTGAAGACCTGCAGCAGTTGATGGTGGAGCACGGTATCAGCCTGCCGGAAATGGCGGGCTTTGGTCAAGGCTATCAGTCCTTTGGCCCGGCCGTTGATGAGTTTGAGCGGCGCTTGCTGGGCATGGTGGAGGGCGATGAAATCGACCCTGCAGATGTCGAGCTGATCGAATCCATCCGGCATGACGGCAACCCGGTGCTGACCTGGAATGCAGCCAATGCCGTTGTTACCCATGACCCTGCCAACAACCGCAAGGTGGATAAAGCCAAGTCCATCAACCGCGTGGACGGCATTGTTTCAACGGTGATGGCGGTCGGCATCAGTGGCAAGGGCTCGCAACTGGGTGGCCCATCTGTCTACGAATCTGGAGTCGGAATATGAAATACCTGCAATGGTTGTCGCTGCTGTGCGGCCTGGTCGGCTTTGCCCTGCTGGTCGCAGGCCTGGCCCTCTACAGCGTGCCGGTCGCCCTGGTGGTGGCAGGCGTGCTGCTCATGGCCTACGCCTGGCGCATCGACCGGGCCGTTGCTGCCGGTCAGCGACTTGTTGCCAATGAAACCAAAGGATAGCCATGTTTTTCTCAAACCTGCTCGGGGGCGGTCAGTCTGAAAGCGTCGTCTCCAGCAGCGCAGGGGATGTGTGGCGGGGGCTGCTGGGTGCTGCTCGTTCCACTGCCTCGGGTGTGCGTGTCACGCCCGAGAGTGCCTTTGGCATCCCTGTGCTGCAGAACTGTGTCACCCTTCTGTCAGAAAGCATCGGGCAGCTTCCCTGCGAGATCTACGAGCGCAAAGGTGGGGGCCAGCGCGAGGCGGCAATCAATCACCCCACCTACGATGTGATTCGCTACCGGCCCAATGCTGTGCAGACCCCGCAGGAGCGGATCGAGCTACTGCAGAACCACCTGGGGTTGCGTGGCAACGGCTACGAGCTGATGGAGCGCGATGATGCTGGCAATGTCATTGCATTGTGGCCGCTGTCCTCCGACAAGGTGCAGGTGTTCAAGGGGCCAGATCTGCTGCCTTATTACCAGGTTGGCAACCACGCCGAGCGCTTGCACATGCGCCAGGTGCACCATGTGCGATGGCATAACTTCAATGGCTATGTGGGGTTGTCGCCTGTAGCGCTGCATGCAGAGTCCATTGGCATGCTGGAAGCCGTGCGCCAGTATGCTGGCAAGTCCTTCTCCAACGGTGCCATGGTCTCGGGCGTGATCGAGCGACCTAAAGAGGCCAAGGCTATCACCGATCAGAAAAGTATCGATGGCATCGTTGACCAGTGGGGGAGCAAGTTTGCAGGGGTGGATAACGCCAAGAAGGTAGCGCTTCTGCAAGAGGGCATGACGTTCAAGCCCATCAGCATGAACATGGTGGACGCAGAGATCCTGGGCATGCTCAAGCTCTTTGGCGTGGATGTGGCGCGGCTCTACAAGATCCCGCTGCCGTTGGTCAATGACCTGGACAAGCTCAGCTACAACTCGCTTGAACAGCAGATCATCCAGTACGTGGTGTTCGGCTTGTTGCCCTGGATCAAGCGGCACGAGCAGACCAGCAATCGGGATTTCATTCGGGAGGAAGACCGGGGTCGGTTCTACATCGAGTTCAACCTTTCGGGCCTCATGCGCGGTGATCAGAAGACGCGCTATGCCTGCTATGCACTCGGTCGCCAATGGGGCTGGCTGAGCGTCAATGACATCCGTCGCCTGGAAAACCTGCCGCCAATTCCTGGCGGCGATGTGTACCTGCAGCCCCTGAATATGGTGCCCTCCAACTCCAACCCGCTCGATGTGCTGGACAAGCCCAGTGCGCAGCAGACCGACGAGCTGGGGGCTCACGCTCAATTTATTGAAAAGGCACTACAGCAATGAGCCAACGCAATTACTTACGCCTTGCCAGCATGATTTTCAACCAGGCGGTGATGGCAACACCTGATGTGCTGGATATGGCCGTCCGTTGGGCGAACCAATCGATGCAGCTCAACATCATCAATCTGGGCGACTCCCCGCTGCCGCCGCTGCGTGCATCGGCCGATAGCCAGCCCAGCACGCACCGGGCACTGATGGGCTACGACGATATGCGCGAGCGTACCGGGGTGGCTGTGGTGCCGGTGCATGGGCTGCTGGTTAGCCGCAATGCGCACCTGGAGATGTGCGAGGTGATGACCAGTTACGAGCAGATCCGCGCCGGGATGGTCGAGGCTGTCAATGATTCGGCAGTCCAGCGCATCGTCCTGGATCTCGACACCAACGGCGGGCACGTCAATGGGGCTTTCGAGCTGGCCGACGACATCAGGCGCCTTGCGCAGGAAAAGCCCATCACGGCCATCGTCAATCACTCGGCCTACAGCGCGGGCTACCTGATCGCAGCGTCTTGCACGGAGGTGGTGCTGAGCAAGACCGCTGGTGTTGGCTCCATCGGCGTCATCGGTGCGCACCTGGATCGCTCCCAGATGAATGAAAAGATGGGGCTGAAAGTCACCACCATCTATGCTGGTGCGCACAAGAACGACGGCACACCGCATGCGCCGCTGACCGAGCAGGCATATTTGTCGATGAAAGCAGGCATTGATGATGCTTACGAAATGTTTGTCGAGGCCATCAGTACCAGCCGTGGTCTGACTGCCCAGCAGGT
This sequence comes from Comamonas odontotermitis, assembly GCF_020080045.1. Lineage (NCBI taxonomy): Bacteria > Pseudomonadati > Pseudomonadota > Betaproteobacteria > Burkholderiales > Comamonadaceae > Comamonas > Comamonas odontotermitis. The sequence goes on along the minus strand of NZ_CP083453.1, from coordinate 17,543 downwards.
GCGTGACACCGAGGCAGCCATGTATCGCGGCTCGCGCGCGATCTCCATTGGCCTGGCCGACCGCCTGGCAACTGCGCAGGACACGCTTGACGGCCTGGTTGCCGATGTGCGTGCATCGCGCAGCCCATCCCCATCCATTGCACTGCGTGCCAAGGCCGCAGACTTGCAAGCCCAGATCTGACGCGTTCGCGGCAGGTGCTACGGCCCGCTTAGGCGGGCTTTTTTATTGTCCAAAGGAAGTTGATATGTCCCAAGTCCTGAAACTCCGCAGCGAACGCGCCGAGCTGAATACGCAGCTGCAGGCACTGGCTGCCAAAGAAGCGGGCGGCCAGTCGCTCAGCACTGAAGAGCTGAACCAGTTCGCTGCGCTCGAAAAGCAGATTGCGGAAAAAACCGAGCAGCTCGCCCGGGCCGAGTCGGCCGAGCGTGCTGCCGCAGCCGCTGCCGTGCCGCTCAATGAATCGGCAGCTGGCATCAATGGCCCGCCCTCGGCCAATGCCAACCCCCATATCTCTGTCGTCAGCAACCAGCCTCCTGGTGCTGGCATGGCGCAGATGGCGCGCCTCTTGGTGCAGGCTGGGGGCAGCCAGCATTACGCAGCTCAGCTCGCGCAATCTGGTGGCTTTGGCAACGATGTGGTCATGGCCCTCAATACCCACACCCCGGCAGCTGGCGGTGTGTTGGTGCCAACCAATATGGCGCGTGAGGTGATCGAGGCGCTGCGCCCCCGCTCGGTGGTGCGTGCCAGTGGCGCTGTCAGCTTGCCGCTCAACAACGGCAACATGACGCTGCCACGTATCAAGGGCTCTACGGTGGCGGGCTACATCGGGTCTGACGATGACATCAACGTCACCGACATGCAGTTCGCGGATATGAAGCTGCAGTCCAAGAAGCTGGCCGCACTGGTGCCTATCAGCAACGACCTGATTGCGTTCTCGGGTGTCAGCCCTGGTGTTGACCAGATTGTTGCTGGTGATCTGCTGACCACAATCGGCCTGACCGAGGACATTACCTTCATTCGCTCGGCGGGTGATCCCAACACCCCCAAGGGCATGCGCTACTTTGCGCTGCCTGGCAATGTGGTGTCCGCTCCTGCCGGGGCTCCTAACCTGGGGGTGATTGATCTTTTCTTCGGCGGCCTGATGCTGCGCCTGGAAGCGGCCAACGCGGCTATGGCAAATTGCGGCTGGCTCATGCATCCCCGTCTGATCCGCTGGCTGCAGGCACTGCGTGATGGCAACGGCAACAAGGCCTATCCCGAGATTGACGGTGGAACCTTCAAAGGCTACCCCTTCAAGCTCAGCACCCAGATCCCCGTCAACCTGGGCGCGGGCACCAACGAGACCGAATGCTACTTCGCCGACTTCAGCGACTGCTACATCGGCGAATCCGGCCAGATTGCCCTGGCCTACAGCACCGAGGCCTCCTACAAGGATGCAGGCGGCAATCAGGTGAGCGCATTCCAGCGCGACCAGACCCTGGTGCGGGTGATCGAGCACAACGACTTCGGCCTGCGCCACGTTGAATCCGTCGCTGTCGGCGTCGGCATCACCTGGGGCGAAGGCATGTAAGGCGCTGCCCCGGCATTGCGTTTGACGCTTTGCCGGGGGCGTTTTTCATTGTTGAACAAGGAATACATCATGAGCAAGACAAACAATGTTGCGGTGCGCTTCCTCAAGCGCTGGCGTGCCTACAACCCTGGCGAAGTCGCTGGGTTTGAGCCGGAGGTCTCTGAAAAGCTGGTGGACGGCGGCGCTGCAGAGTATGCCGACAAGTCCCGCGCCAAGGGCAGCGGTAAGAAGGCTGAGCCGAAGAAGGTCGATACGGGCGGCGCTGAAAAGCAGCCGCCCGACGACGCTGGCGGCACCGGCCAGGGCGATCCCGACGACGACGCTCGTCCATAACCCATGGCGCGCCGCATCCGTTACACCGGCCAGCCGGTGCTGGAGCTGTCGGAGGTGGCCGCCTGGTTGCGCTTGCGCAATGCTGACCGCGACAAGGATCTGCTCGAAAAGACGCTGATTCCGGGCGTCATCGGCATGTGCGAGTCGCGCACCGGGGCGGCCATCGCCGAGGCAGAGTACCAGGAGCTGTGGCCCGAATACTTTGCGAGCGGCCATGCGCTCGATGTCGGCCAGGCCACTGACGTTGTCAGTGTCTCCCGGGTCAGTGGTGGCACTGTCATTGATAGCGCTAGCTACTGGCTGGAGCAGGGCCAACGCGAGAGCAGCCTGTTCTTTGAGGGCGGGCGCCCTGGCGGCATTCTGCGTATCAACTACCGGGCAGGCATTGACCTGGCGGCCTACCCCAGCGTCAAGACCTGGCTGCTGATGGGTATCGCCACCCTGTACGACCAGCGCGAAAGCATCGTCATCGGCCAGCCCGTTGCCGAGCTGCCCGCGCAGTTTCTTGAAACCATGCTGGCCGAGGTCACTGTGCCGCCGCGCTTTTAGGAGTTACGACCATGCTGCGTGCAGGCGATCTACGCGAGGTCATCAGCTTTGAGGATCTCGTAGTCACCAAGGGCGCAAGCGGTGGTGCCTTGAAATTGTGGGTGCCGTTCCTGGCTGATGTGCCGGCGCAGGTGATTCACCAGACCGGCTCAGAGAAGGAAGCAACCAGCAAGGGCGGCCGCGCTGCGGTCTCTACCAAGCTGTTCCGTATCAGATACGAGCCAGGCCTGCAGCCGCGCATGCGCATCCTGTACGACGGCAAGGCCTACGACATTGACGACATTAACAACGTCAGAGAGCGTGACGTTGTGCTGGCAATCACTGCAACCACGGGGAGGGGCGATGGCCAAAACTGAAACTCTTGGTATCGGTAACCTCCGGGCTACCTTCGTCAAGGCCAAGGGCGGTGCGCCGCGCCTGGCCCGCCGCACGGTGATGGCAGGCGGTCGCATCCTCAAGGCAGAGGCCAAGTCCATCGCACAAGCCAATGGCAGTGTGCGTACCGGCGTCATGGTGGAGAACATCGCAATCAAGCGCGAGAGCAAAGCAGGCCCTGGCATCGAGCAGTACAACCTGGGCGTGCGACGCGGCAAAGACCAGTCCAAAAAGGTGCGCGCTGCGGGCAAGAGCAAGTTGCGCGTCAATGCCGATGGTCGCATCCAGCGGGTGCGCGACAACAATCCCTTCTATTGGGGCTGGGTCGAGCTGGGACACCGCACGGTGTCCAGACGCAGCAACACCAAGCGCGGCAAGCAAGGCATCAGCAAGCGCAGGGCGCAGTCGAGCGGCTGGGTGAAGGCAAAGCCGTTCATCGGGCCAGCGCTGGAGCGTAAGAAATCCGATGTCATAGCCGCCATGGGCCAGGCAGCAGCGAGGGAAGTTGAGAAGCTGGGGCGCAAGTAATGGCAACCATCCACCAATCAATCACGGCCGCGCTTGCGGCCGTTCCCAATTGCTGGGCAGTCGAGCTGCCTTCAGAGCCAGCCTTTCCCGCTGTTGTCTTCGATGTGGAGACGGAGCCAGAAACCGGCTGGTGCATGAATGGCGGCTATGACAGCCATGAGGTGCAGATTATCGCGCTGGCAAGCACCCTGGAAGAGTTGGATGCACTGATCCCTACAGGCCCCGATGCCGCGCGGCATGGTGGCCCGATCCGCACTGCCTTAGAGGCCATGGAGTATTTCCAATACGAGGCCAGCTGCGGTGATGCCGACTATGAACCTGACCCCAGCAAATACGGCAGGCACCTGACCGTGTGGCTGCGTACCCCGCGCTTTTAACGGCGTTTTCTACTCACCATCTGGAGCATTTATGTCCAAACCAAAAGATGCGGCCTCCGCTGGAGACACGCCGCAGGGGGCAGTGCACACGTCTGCACAGCAGCCCAAAACCACCAAGCCCGCCAAACCGGAAGCCCACCAGCCGAGCACCTTGCCGCCCCGCGATGTGTACACGGGCCAGGGTGGGCAATACGTCCGTGATCCCGTAACCGGCATCCGCACCAAGGTGCCTGCCATCCCTGTAAAGGAGCAAGACAATGGCTAAGTCGATGCAAAAGATGCTGCTGTTGGCAGCAGTTGAGACGGTGTCGGGTACTCCCGTTGTGCCGTTGCCAGGCACCAATGCGATTCTGACGCGCAATCCCGTCTTCAATATGATTGACGGCGAGCAGGTCGAGCGCAACCTCATGAAGCCCTTCAAGGGAAATAGCGGCAAGCTGTTTGTGGGTGAACACCGCAAGTTTACTTTCGAGGTGGAGCTTGCCGGATCTGGCGTGGCTGGCACCGCTCCGGCCTGGAGCCCGCTGTTGCAGGCCTGCGGTTTTGCGGAAACCGTTACCGCTGGTGTGGATGTCACTTTCAATCCTGTCAGCCAGGGCGAGCCGACGCTGACCCTGTACGGCTACCTGGATGGCACCTTGTTCACGGTCAGCGGGGCCAAGGGCAATGTTAGTTTCGAGCTGAATGCCAAACAGATCCCGGTAATGAAGTTTGAGTTCACTGGCAGCTACTCGGCAGCGACTGAGCCGGGCATGCCTGGTGGGGTCGATTACAGCGCATTCATCATGCCCAAGACCGTGGGCAAGACGAATACGCCTACTTTTACCTTCTTCGGCCTCAACGCCTGTACTTCTGCATTCAGCATCAATTGGGGCAATACCGTCACCTGGCGCGACCTCATCAATTGCGCTGGTGCCCACAGTCCAACGCGCAGCCCCACAGGCAGCGCGACGATTGAGCTGCCCAAGGCTGACCAGGTCAACTGGGGCGAGAAGGTGCGCACCAGCGATGTAGGCAGCGCCACTCTGGTGCACGGTGTGACGGCTGGCAACATCATCGAGTTGCAAATGCCGCGCCTGCAGTCGGGTATCGGTACTGTGAACAACGATGCTGACATTGCCATGCTTCAGCTGCCATTCGATCTGATGCCTGACCAGGGTGACGACGAGCTGGTCATCATCTGTCGCTGATTCTCGCGCGACTGCCGCGCATTTGCTTTTCCACCCTTTGAGAAGGCCGCCCCATATCGGGCGGCCTTTTGCATTCTTGTTTACGGAGATATTCCCATGGGCTTTGTACTTGCCAAAACCGAAACCTTCCAGTGCGACGTGAAAGCGCAGGAGCGCACGCCGACTGGCTCCTGGCGTGAAGAGTCCTTTTCGCTGATCTGCAAACGCACCGGAGAGGATGACCGCGAGCGCCGCCTGGAGCTCAAGCACGGCGATCTGCTGCGCGAGGTGGTTGTCGGCTGGAAGGGCATCAAGGATGAGAACGGCGCAGAAGTTCCATTCAACGAGCAGAACTTTGAAGGCTTCCTGCAGATCCTCAGCGCAGTTGCCGCAGCCGTTGACCGCTACTGGCTCGATTGCATGGGCGTGAAGGACATCCGCTCAAAAAACTGATCGAGGCGGCTAGGTATTGGGTGGGCATCCGGGAGGAGCCCGCCGATGCCTGGTTGCCCGATGAGGACGTGCTTGCCTGCATGCACGCCTTTGGCGCGCCGGAGAAGGACATCAACGCCGTGCGCGCCCGGATTGAGGCGCAGCGCGAGGCCATGCGCGGAGAGCTAAACGGCGCTGACTTCCCCGTGTGGGCTGAAAACTGGGATGTCGTGATGGCGTTCCAGGATGTGCAGACGCAGTGGGTGCGCTCCAGCTTCAGCGGTCAGCGCATGGGCCTCAATTACGCGGGCGTCAATGCCTGGCTGGATCGCTTCATACGTCGCACGCGGCGCAAAAACATGTTTGCGGGCCTGCAGCTGATGGAGCGTGCGGTACTGGTTGCTGACCAGGAGCTGGCAGATAAAGAACGAAGGTGAGGTAATAAATGTCCGCTCTAGGCTCTCTCGTAGTGCAGCTCGGACTGGACTACGCCCAATACGCCGCTGGTTGGGATAAGTCTGAGCAAATTTCCCTGGAGCGCTCCAAGCGTATTCAGGACTCGCTCGACGGGCTCAAGTCCACGGCAACCAGTTTTGCTGTCGGCATTGGTGCTGCCCTTGCGGGGGCATTCTCCGTTGCCGCGTTCAAGGATATGGTGCTCGGCGTCACGGCCGCGCAAACCGAGCTGAAGCACTTGAGTGAAATTTCGGGTGTCTCTGTTGAGAAGCTCTCTGGCATGGCAGCCATCGCCAAGTACAGCGGCACGCAGGCTGACCAGCTGGCCGACAGTATGAACCAGCTCACGCAGAAGATGGTGGAAACCAAGAAGGAATCCGACCCTGCGGCCGAGGCCTTGAAGAAGATTGGCATCAATTTCAAGGAATTCCGGGATCTGACCCCGGACGAGCAATTCCTGCAGATCGCCAAGTCGCTCGATAAGTTTGAAGATGGCGCAGGAAAGTCTGCGGCCATCATGGCGATCATGGGAGAAGAAGGGGCCAAGCTCCTGCCCTTCATGAAGGATCTGGCAACCGCTGGCGAGATCCAGGCCAAGGTTACTGCCGAGCAGGTGGCGCAGTCTGAGCAATTTCAACGCTCGCTCATGGCTTCGCAGGCCAGCTCCGACGCCCTCAAGACTGAGTTCGTCAATGGGATGGTGCCAGCGCTCAATATCGCTAGCCAGGCCTTCAATGCGGTGATGAATGGCACCGATGGTGTGCGCTCTGAGGCGCGCGCACTTGCGGCCGACGGCAGCATCAAAGATTGGACAACGATGGCCGTCAAGGCCTTGAGCTACGTTGTGGATGCCGGGCAGTACGTGTGGCGTACCTTCCAGAGCATTGGCAAAGGGCTTGCCGGTCTTGCTGCATCGGCTGTGGCTGCTCTTGATGGTGATTTCAAGGGTGCATTCAGCATCCTGCAGATGTCCGGCCAGGACATGATTGATGCCTTCAAGGGGGAGACCTGGGGCGAGAAGTTCCGCGCGCAGATCGATGCGCTATCGGTCTCAGCAGCGAATGCCGAGCCAGCCATCAAAAAGCCTACGCTCGCGGTCAAGGACTTTGTGCAGGCCGGTGATGACGGTGCCAAGGCAGCCGACAAGATGGCGCAGGCCTATGCGGGCCTAATGTCATCAATTGGAGGCAAGATTGCTGCACTCCAGAAGGAAGATGAGCTGGGCCGCCAGTTGACCGATTCCGAAAAGGAGCTGGTCAAGTTAGAAAGTGACCTGCTCACGGGTAAGGTAAAGCTGACTGCGGCCATGACGGCCAGCGTCAAGGCCAAACTTGCAGAGTGGTCGCAGGAGGAAAAAAATGCTGCGGCGCGCAAGCTGGAAAAGGAAGGCCTTGAAGCGGCGCGCCAGGCTCGCATCAAGTACACCTCGGATCTCGAAACCAGCGCCAAGGCGCTGATTGACGGCAACAAGTCGCTGGCCGAAGAGATTGAGCTGATTGGTAAGAACGATGCGCAGCGGCTTGCGATTCTCCAAAATCGCAATCTGGAGACCATTGCTATCAAGGAAGCCCATGCGGCTGAGCTGATGCGTGCGGCCGACCAGACCGGCACCATGTCGCGCGAATTGATTGCGCTGCAGGCCGAGATCGAAGCGCTGCGCGAGCGCAATGGCTTGCTGGGTGCCAAGGGCTTTGCGGAAGGTGCGGCGAAGGCTGCAGAAGCTACGCAGTCCGCCTGGAAGTCGCTGTATGAGAACGTCAGTAGCTCGTTGACCGATGCACTGATGCAAGGCGGCATGAATGCCAAAGAGTATCTGAAGGGCATGCTGCGCAGCCTGTTTGTGCAGCCCTTTGTGATGAACATCGTTGGCAACGTCATGGGCATCTCTGGCACAGGTGGTGCAGGGGGGCAGATGGCGGGTGGCGGTGGCATTGGTGGCTTTGGGGGAATCCCGAGCGGCCTTATGCCAGGTGGCGGCTTTGGCGGCATGTTTGGCAACTTCAATGCTGGCATGGCAGGTGGTTGGGTCGGCTTTGAAGGCGGCATAACCATGATGCAGAACGGCGAGTTCCTGGCAGGCGGCATGCAAGCGCTGGGCGCGGCTGCACCCTACATCGGCGCTTTGATCCAGCTGGGCAAGGGAAATGTAGGCGGCGCCATCGGTACGGCGGCGGGCGCGTACATCGGCTCTATCGTCCCTGGTATCGGTACAGCGTTGGGGGCACTTGTTGGAAGCGTCTTTGGAAATGTGCTCAGTGGCCTCTTTGGTCGCAAGCTCAAAGACTCCGGTATCGAAGGCAAGTTCGGTGGTGATACTGGGTTTGAAGGTAACTCATTCAAGTATTACAAGGGCGGGCTTTTCCGCAGCGACAAGACCACGCGCGAAGCCTTGGACGAGGGCACACGCTCTGCGTTTGCCGATCAGTTCTTTGCCATGGATGAATCCATCCGCAGCATGGCTGATACCTTGGGCCTGGGCACCGCTGCGCTGGACGGCTTTACCTATGACTTCAAAGTTAGCCTCAAGGGGCTGAGCGATGAAGAGGCGATGGCGAAGCTGCAGGAGGTCTTCGGCAATGCTGCCAACGCCATGGCTGAGGTGGTGCTCACCACTGACCAGTACGCCAAGGGCGAGGAAAACCGCTTGCAGACGCTCCAGCGCCTGGCGAGCAGCCTGCAGCTGGTCAACGGCTGGCTGGAGGTGGCGGGAGGCAAGCTCTACGACGTAGGACTTGCAGGCGCCGACATGGCAAGCAAGCTGATCGACTCTTTTGGTAGTGCCGAGGCGTTTGTTGCGGCAACGGGCAACTTCTACGCCAAGTTCTACAGCGATGCAGAGCGCCTGGCTGAGCTGCAGTCGAGTATCGGTAAGGTCTTCGCCCAAAACGAGCTGGGCAGCGTGCCAAAGACCCGGGAAGAGTTCCGCGCGCTTGTCAGCTCGCTGGATCTGACGACTGAGTCCGGACGCAAGCTGTACGCCATGCTGCTGGGCCTGACCGATTCCATGGACACGCTCTACAGCGCGGCCGAGCAGATTGCATCGCTCAAGGGCGATATGCAGCTTGAGCTGCTCAAGGCCCAAGGCAAGGACGAAGAGGCCAAGCAGCTGGAGCGCGCACGCCGCCGTAAAGAGCTGGAGGCCTATGGTGATGCCGAACTGGTGCGCATGCAGGAGCAGATCTGGGCAGCGCAGGACGCCCGTGCTGCGCAGGAGGCGGCTGCTCAGTCTGCGACCAAGGCCTTGCAAGAGGCCGAGGCCGCGCGGCAGGCAGCGATCAGCGATGCCCGCGCGGTGGTGGAAGCTGCTATCGGCAACGAAAAGGAGTATTGGACTGCCTTTACGCAAGATGCGCAGACCAGTCTGCAGAAGGCATCGGGCTATCTCACGATGGTTACTGATGCTGCTCGCAACCTGTTCGGCAGCGTGGCTGACACAGCGGCCATGCAGTCTGCACAGGGTTGGGTCTACATCGAGCGCGAGCTGAGTCGCCTGCGTGCCGGTGGCGGGCTGGGCGATACCGATTCCATGCGCAACGCCATTGGGGCCGCGCAATCGGGCATCGTGCTTGCCAACTACGCGACCAAAGCGGAAATGGACTACGACAAGAAGGTGCTAGCCAACCAGCTGACCGAGCTGGGCGACTATGCCGACCTGGCGAAATCCGATGCGCAGCTGCAGATCGATATTGGCAACAGTCAGCTCAAAAGGCTGGACGACTTGCTAGCAACGATCCGGGGCGACAACGCCAAGCAGCTGGCAACCACGCTGAGCACCAATGAGGCGCTGGAGCGGCTTTACAAGCTGCTCGATCCTGAAGAGCAGGCCCGCATCCGTGCGGAGAAGGCCAAGCAGGATGCAGAGGCCGCGCGGGTTGGCAGTGGCTCTTCGGTCGCTTCCGGCAACCGCGGTGGTGGCACCTTGGGCGGCACTGTCGCTGGTGGCAACCGGGTGACCGTGGTAGGTCTCACGGCTGATGGCCGTGCGATCTATAGCGATGGCTCCATGGGCAAGACGGCAGCGGGTGAGTACACCTACAACGAGACCGGCAGCATGAATAGCAATGGCTATTCGGCAGCTGAGTTTGAACGCTTCAAAACCAGTGGTGAGTTTGAGTGGGACGCTGCGAAAAACCAGTGGCGCAGGCTTGCGTCGTATGCCGTGGGCATCAACTACGTGCCATACGACCAAGTAGCGCAGATCCACGAAGGCGAAGCCGTTGTGCCAAAGGCGTTCAACCCATGGGCGGGCGGCAAGCTCCCTGGCAATGCGGATAACACCGCAGAGCTGCAGGAGGTTCGCAAAGTGCTCGCAAAGGTAGTGGAGGCTATTGAAGTCCTGCAAGAGCCTATGGCGCGACTCGACAGAAACGTCCAAGGCGTGACTGGTGGTGGCACCGGCATCGTTTAATCGGAAGGAAGGAAATGATTGTTCTGTCGCCAATTAGCCTGACAGATGCATCGTTCCTGGATGGCTCCGTCCCCGCTGTCGATGTGGCAGCGGGGGAGGTAGCCTGGGCGCCAGGGCCAGTTGCAAAGGGCGATCTGCGTGTCGATGGTGATGCGGTCTACAAGGCCGCTGATGCCATCGCAAACTCTACCGTTCGGCCTGGCCTGGACGGTACGCGATGGGAGCGCATGCGTCCCAGCAACCGCTGGGCTCCTTTCGATCAGTACATCGGCACGGGCCAGGTGGGGCGCGTGGGCAGTGTCTCGTATGTCATCCGCGCACCATTCATCAATGGCCTGTCTATACAGGGCATCGTCGGTACGCAGTTGAATCTGACCATCACCAAGGGAGTGGGAGGCCCTGACCTGGTGCCACCTGTCAGCATGCGCCTGCGCATTCCGGGCAAGGGGTGGTGGAACTACTGGTTTGGGCAGCGCACCCAGACCACCTCGTTCCGACTCGAAAAGATCCCGCTCAGCTCACAGGCTGTGGTGACCATCACCGTCAGTGGTGAGCCCAATGCCCGTGTATCGATTGGGTTCCTGGCGTTCGGCAAGTGGGTCAATTTTGGTACAGGCAAGCGCAACTACGGCACCAAGTGGGGCGGCAAGCTCAGTATCAACAACTACAGCAAGCGCAACGAAGAAGAAAACGGCGAGTTCACCTTGCGCCCTTGGGGTAACTCGATTGACCTGCAATTAGGTGTCTATATCCCTGCAGCCGACGCACCGTTCGCGTTGCAGGAACTTATCAATATGAAAGACAAGCCGGTAGCGATCTATGCGACTGACGTGCCTGGCTTTAGCTGGTTCAACACCGTGGGCTTTCTCTCCATGGATCTATCGCCAGACAACAACCAGGACGTAGTTGGTGCGGCTTCCGCAAAAGGAGTTATTTGATGGCAACCGTAATGCCCCCTGATCTGCCCGTAGACAATCCCGCTGTGCGAGATCTGGGCCAGATGCCGACGCTGGACATGGAGCCAGCTCAGTTTGCTCTGTTGGCCGAGCAAGTGACACTGAACATGCCGCCCTGGACTGATGAGCTGGAGTTGCTGGCCGGTGCAGTCAAAACCAATGCAGGCGTGAGCCGTACATTTGCATTCGCGTCCAAAGGCTTTACTGAAGATGCCAAGGCAACGCTTGCCCTTGCCAATGCATCCGTTGATGCAGCATTGGCGGCCAGCAACTTCAAGGGCGAATGGGTCACGCTGGCCGGTGCGCTGAATATGCCTGCATCCGTGCTGCATAACGGCGTCATTTATATGTTGCTGCGCAATGTTGCCAATGTCGCTGCCGAAGTGCCAGGGGTCAGCACTGCGTGGAAGAATCTATCGGGTAATGTCACCTTGACGGGTGACCAGTCGATTGCGGGAAAGAAGACGTTCGCCGAGCGGCTCAAGCAACGAGACGAAGCTACTCTCGCTCAGTTGACTGTCGGTGGCACTCGCAAGGTGGTGTTGAACACCGCCAGCTCGCAGTGGATCACCCTTTGCTATTTCGGCAGCTCCAACCGGCCCCTGTATTCCAGATTCATCCTGTCGTGCCCTGAGCGGCACTGGGCGGCAGAAATCACCTTTTCCAAGACGACTGCAGGCGCTGGCGGCGACTCCTGGGCATCAATCAGGATTCTGGGGGCATATTCCTATTTCTTCGCCTATCCCTACCAGTACCGCATCAGCGGCTACAGCTCCAATAGCGGCTCCTTCATTGAGATGCGTTTGCCTGGGTTCGGCTCCACATCAGAGACATACGTGCTCACAGTGCTTGAGGAATACCAGACAGAGGACACCTTTCTCATCGATTACCCACTGGGAGTAGTAAATCCTGGGGCGACCCGAATGCTTCCCAACGCCCTGACGATGGGCCATAGCGGCGGCTTGTACTACCGCTACGGGGAAATCGTCTGCGGTGGCACCTATGCGTCCGTTATTGAGAACAACGGAGCTGTAGGGCAAACAACACTTGAATCGGTGGCGTAAATGAACATGTATCAATTCAATCGAGACTATCTGAGCGTCACGCGCCTGGCTGATGGCCTGGTGATCCGTATTGATGACCAAGACCCCAACTATCCAGAATTCAAGACATGGGCTCAAACCAATCTGCCCCTGCTTCCCGAGCCAACGCTTGAGGATCTGCAGGAGCAGAACGCGAATGCGCCTATTCGCCTCCTGGATCGACCCTTGGAATGGTTTGAGGATTCGCGCGTCGGGCTGCCCCAGCAGATTGGCGACGAGTGGGTACGCCCGGTTGTGGCTGTGGATCTTCGGGAAGAAGCCAGCTTGCCCGCACTGAAATCGCGTTTGCTAGCTGTACTGGCCGAAGTGCGTTTTCAGCATGAAACCGGCGGCGTCGTGATCAACGGCTCTCAGGTCAAGACCGACCGGGAGAGCCAATCTACCATTACCGGCGCTTACACCCGCGCACTTGACGACCCGGCCACCACGGTGCGATGGAAGGCCGACAACCATTTTGTGACCCTCGATGCAGAGGCTATCAAGATGTTTGGCGGTGCGGTTTTCACGCATGTTCAGGGCTGCTTTGCGCGAGAGGCGGAACTGGCAGAGCAGATCGATCTTTGCGAGAGTGTCAGTGAGTTGCAGGCCTTGGGCGCAACGATTCTTGCGGGATGGGAGGTGTGATATGGCGCTCCCATCCACGGGCCTGATAACACTGACAGCGGTCGGGTCGGAATTTGGCATCACCCAGCCGCAGACTTTCACCAAGCTCTACGGCAAGGCCGCTGGTATTCCGTCGTCTGGATACATCGGTCTGACGCACTTTTATGGAAAGTCGAACGCCTTTACTTTCACGATTGCTGCCAGTGCTGCGCAGCCAAACATTCGGTCGCTGGCGACGGCTGCGGGCTGGAATGGGGCGGCCCCGCTGATCGTCAACATTACCGCGCCGCTGATCAACTCGCTTGACCTCGGGAGCACTGCTTTTGCTGGCGGCATCACGCTGAACGTGTCTGCCGGTACGCGCATCGGTGGTGTGGGCGCCTCTATGAGTGGTGGTGCTGGTATTGGAGGCAATCCCGGCTCATTCGCATTCAAGACACGGGTGCCGGTCACGATCAATAACCAGGGAATCATCAGCGGCGGTGGTGGTAGCGGCAGTGCAGGCGATGGCCGGTTTGTCGATTACAACACGACCCGCACTATCTCTGATGACGGCTACGGAGGCTCAGGGCAAGGCTTTGCATCGTTTAGCAGCCTGACTGTCAATGGGCAGGGCTTTGGCCTGTCTGCCACCAGGCGGGAACACCCCGGCGCGGTGCTTGGCGGGCAGACGAAGCCTTGGGCCATCGGTGGCCGTGGCGGTGATGGCGGCACATGGGGAATGGGCGGGAACGCGGGCAGCGGTATCACAGACTACGGTGGCTCATACACGGCAACCGGCATCTCGATCCGGGCGGCGCCTGCTGGTGCCCCTGGCCCTGCAGTCGATGGCAACAGCTTTGTCGCATGGGCCAACGCAGGCACACGCCTTGGTGGCCTGATCAACTGACTTTTGAAAAAGACGGGGCGACCTGGCACAGTGCGGTAACACCATGCCAAGCCCCAAACCCGCAGAACACGCCTGCAAGTCCGGCAAGGCCACGCCACTCTCGCGAGAGCGGCGATAGTCTAACCGGAGTTCCAACCATGGAATTTTCTTGCAATGGACGATATTCGGTGCGGCAGCTGCGGCCGCAAACTTGGTGAAGGCATCTACACCCATCTCAGCATCAAATGCCCCCGCTGCGGGGTATTGAACAATCTGCGGGCCATGAGCCCCACATCAGAGCGCCCTGGAGTGCCATTTGTAGAAAACAGCAATGGCAAATCCTATCGTGCCCTGGATCGGCGGCAAACGCCGTCTGGTAGACCTTCTTCTTAAACGCTTCCCTCCGCATAGCTGCTATGTAGAGGTGTTCGCGGGCGGGGCGGCCGTCTTCTTTAGCCGGTCTCCTGCCGAGGTAGAGGTGTTGAATGACGTGAATGGCGACCTGGTCAACCTGTACCGCGTGGTCACTCACCACCTGGAGGAATTTGTGCGCCAGTTCAAATGGGCGCTCACCAGCCGCCAGGTGTTCAAGTGGATGCAGGAGACCAGGCCCGAGACGCTCACTGACGTGCAGCGCGCGGCGCGGTTCTTCTATCTGCAACAGAGCTGCTTTGGTGGGCGTGTAGATGGGCAAACCTTTGGTACACGCGCCACGGCACCTGCCTTGAATCTTCTGCGCATCGAAGAAAACCTCTCTGCCGCGCATTTACGCCTGGCTGCAGGGGTGTACATCGAGCAGCTCGATTGGGCGGCTTGTATCGACCGCTACGACCGCCCGCACAGCCTGTTCTACCTTGATCCTCCGTATTGGGAGACCGAGGGTTACGGCGTGCCGTTCGGGTGGGAACAGTACGAGCTGATGGCGAAGAAGCTCAAGAGCATCAAGGGTAAGGCGGTGCTCAGCATCAATGACCATCCAGCAATCCGGGAGTGTTTCAAGGATTTTGGCCTTGAGGCGCTCACGCTTGACTACACGGTAGGTGGTGCGGCCAACCGGGTCGAGCGCGGCGAGCTGGTGATCTACAACTGGGATCGCCAGGCCGAGCCTGCAGGGTTGTTCTGAGTGAGTGTGCATGCTGCGTATGTGGCCCCCTTGAAGGGTCATTTTTCTTCCCGCTTCGGCGGGTTTTTCTTTATGGGGCACTCAATGGATTACGCAGCGATAGTGCAGAAGCTGTTAGACCAATTCGGGCCGCTCGCTGCCATCCTCGCTGGCATCGGCTATTTCCTGTGGCGGGATCGACCTGGCCGCAAGCTGGCCGATGCAGACAGTGACGGCTCGGTCGATGCCATCAGCGAATGGAAGGGTATTGCGCAGGAGCTGCGAACGGCCAACAAAGAGTTGGCCGAGCGCGCCGATGCGTTTGCCCGAGAGCGCAACGAACGTGTTGCCGAGCTGGGCAAGCTGCAGGCGCAGATGGCGGAAATGTCAGCCCTGATCAGGAGTCAGAGCGAGCAGCTGGACAAGGCCAGGGGCGAGATCCAGCGCCTTACGCAAGAAATTGCACAACTACGGGGGCAGCGATGAGCAATACCGATTTTGGAGCCCTAGCCCATGGCGCGGGCGTCAAGAAGGCCCGCTACTGGGTCAGCAAGACCTGGGCAGTGCTGATGGTGATTGTTCTGCCTGGTTGGGGTGCATTCACTGCAGGCTACTGGCTAGGCGTGAGCGATGAGCGTGATCGAGGTGGTGAAGAGCTGTCCCGTCTGCAGACCGCCTACGGTCAGCAACTGAGCAGTTTGGCAGGCAAGACAGAGCGCGCCGCTGCCGCGACCAGCGAGGCAGCCACGGCACTTGCCAACACCTCGGAAACCGTCGAGCTAGTAGCCAACCAGGTAGCCACGCAAGCGGCCGCAAAACAGCCTGTCAAGCCTGCCTCACCTGGTGCTGCAGGCGCGCGAGGCCCTTCTACCCCTTAACCCCATGGCTTCGCCATATTTTTGCGCTACGTGCGCGTGAGAGGTTCTTTATGGATTTTGTGATTACTGCAGGCCACAGCAACACCGATCCCGGTGCTACTGCCTTTGGTTACAAAGAGGCGCTGATTGCGGTGGACGTGCGCAATCTCATCGCTACCGAGCTGCGCGCCATGGGCCACCAGGTGTGGACGGATGGCGCGGGCAGCGACAACCAGCCGCTTGCCACGGCCATCAACCTGATCCGGCACGGCGCCATTGCGCTGGAGATCCACCTGAACGCATCGGACAACCCGCAGGCCTCGGGTGTGGAGACGATTGCACTGCCCAAGTCCAAGGCCCTGGCCCAGAGCATTAGCTTTGCCATCAGCAATGTGCTGACGTTGCGTGTGCGGGGTGAGGCGGGCTGGATCGATCAGTCGGCCAGCGCGCGCGGCAAGCTGGGTTTTGTGGCTGCTGGCGGCCTGATTGCCGAGCTGTGCTTCATCAGCAATCGTGGTGACCTGGACAAGCTGCAGGCCAACATGCAGGCCGTGGCCAGCGCCATTGCAAAGGTGCTCACATCATGACCCTCGAACGTACCTTGCTCGCGGCCGTGGCTGTTTCTGTTGCGGGCCTGGCTGGTGGCTGGACGCTGCACGCCTGGCGCACAGACAGCCAGCTCAAGGCCAAGGACACGCAAATCGCCCAGATCCGGCAGCGCCACGCCGAACAGCTGGGCGAGCAGGCCACGGTCGCACGCCAGGTGGAGCGCCTGGTGCTGCAGGCCACACAGCTCAACCAGGCCGCAATTGCGGCCGTAGACACTCAACTATCGGGAGAGAGAAATGCAGAGAAGCTGGAAAATGATCGCCTGCGCAGCTGTATTGCCGCTGGCACTTGCGGGGTGCGCATCCGCACCAAGCGTGCCGTGTGCAGCACCGGCACAAACGACAGTGGTCGGGGCCTCGATGCCGTCCCCGGCCGCGTGGGCGATGCAACCCTCGCACTCGACGGAGAAACTGGACTCGCTGTTCTTGATCTCAGATCCAGCGTCAGAGACGATGCGGCAAAGCTCCAGTATCTACAAGCCTACGCCAGGCAGTGCGCCGGGCTTGAAGCCCAAAACCGACAAGTAGACATGCACCCAAGGTGAGCTAGGCGTGCATACATCTGCACTCTAAATCTCCAGATCCGCATGTATCCAGGCCTTGACCTGGGCATGCGGATCGCTGTGCGGCATATCGAGCAGCGCAGGCCTGCTGCCCTGCAGGTACTCGTAGAACAATCCGATCTGCTTGCTGGTGTCGTAGTACGGAAACCAGCCGTCATTTAAATCCCGCATGTTCTGCCGCCAGGAGCGCCACAGCGCCACTACAGTTTTCTGTCTCTCAGAAGGGGACATCGTCGGAAAAAGAGGAAAGGAACTCGGCTGGAGGCCGGTACGTGTTCGGATTGGTCAGGATGCCGGTACACGTCCGGCGGTTGTTGGCCAGGATCTCGGCGTCGGTCTCCGGGATCTCGCGCTCGATCAAGGTATGAGGCAGACATATCGCCTCGGGGTTGTTCACCTTGATGTCTTCCTCGGTCGCATGGTGGTTGGTGGTAGTCCACTTGCCCGCCCACCGAATGCGCCATTTGTACTGCTTAATGACTTTCATGTTGGCCTCCGTTGAATACTGTTAATTTATACAGTATTTCATTCCGGGAGGCAAAGCGCTGGGGGTATTCAGTGATACGAATTTGATACCAAAAATCAAACTCTCCTCTGAATCTACCCCCTGAACTACAGGGAGGGTGGTGCAATTCTATACGACGTTTTTGCTGTTCGCTCTCTGTGACGCTCATCATTTATCATT
>NZ_CP083452.1:0-2500 GCF_020080045.1 Comamonas odontotermitis | reverse complement strand
CGCCCCAGTCAAACTGCCTACCATGCACTGTCCCCGATCCAGATCATGGACCAAGGTTAGAACCTCAAACACACCAGGGTGGTATTTCAACGTCGGCTCCAGGTGAACTAGCATCCACCCTTCAAAGCCTCCCACCTATCCTACACAGATCTGTTCAAAGTCCAATACAAAGCTACAGTAAAGGTTCATGGGGTCTTTCCGTCTTTCCGCGGGGAGATTGCATCATCACAAACATTTCAACTTCGCTGAGTCTCAGGAGGAGACAGTGTGGCCATCGTTACGCCATTCGTGCAGGTCGGAACTTACCCGACAAGGAATTTCGCTACCTTAGGACCGTTATAGTTACGGCCGCCGTTTACTGGGACTTCAATCAAGAGCTTGCACCCCATCATTTAATCTTCCAGCACCGGGCAGGCGTCACACCCTATACGTCCACTTTCGTGTTTGCAGAGTGCTGTGTTTTTATTAAACAGTCGCAGCCACCTATTCTTTGCAACCGCTTTGGGCTCCATTTGTTCAACTTCACCTACTTGCGGCACACCTTCTCCCGAAGTTACGGTGTCAATTTGCCGAGTTCCTTCTCCTGAGTTCTCTCAAGCGCCTTAGAATACTCATCTCGCGCACCAGTGTCGGTTTGCGGTACGGTCGTGTGTAGCTGAAGCTTAGTGGCTTTTCCTGGAAGCTGGGTATCACTCACTTCGTCTGCAAGCAGACCCGTTATCACCCCTCATCTTAGCCCGGCGGATTTGCCTACCGAGCACGACTACAGGCTTGAACCAACATATCCAACAGTTGGCTGAGCTAACCTTCTTCGTCCCCACATCGCACTACACATCGGTACAGGAATATTGACCTGTTTCCCATCAGTTACGCATCTCTGCCTCACCTTAGGGGCCGACTCACTCTACGCCGATGAACGTTGCGTAGAAAACCTTGCGCTTACGGCGAGCGGGCTTTTCACCCGCTTTAACGCTACTCATGTCAGCATTCGCACTTCTGATACCTCCAGCATCCGTTACCAGACACCTTCTCAGGCTTACAGAACGCTCTCCTACCACGTGCAATAAATTGCACATCCGCAGCTTCGGTAACTGGCTTAGCCCCGTTACATCTTCCGCGCAGGACGACTCGATCAGTGAGCTATTACGCTTTCTTTAAATGATGGCTGCTTCTAAGCCAACATCCTGACTGTTTTAGCCTTCCCACTTCGTTTCCCACTTAGCCCGTTTTAGGGACCTTAGCTGGCGGTCTGGGTTGTTTCCCTCTTGAGTCCGGACGTTAGCACCCGGTGCTCTGTCTCCCAAGCTGTACTCTGCGGTATTCGGAGTTTGCATAGGTTTGGTAAGTCGCCATGACCCCCTAGCCTAAACAGTGCTCTACCCCCGCAGGTAATACTTGAGGCACTACCTAAATAGTTTTCGGAGAGAACCAGCTATTTCCAAGTTTGTTTAGCCTTTCACCCCTATCCACAGCTCATCCCCTAGTTTTGCAACACTAGTGGGTTCGGACCTCCAGTACCTGTTACGGCACCTTCATCCTGGCCATGGATAGATCACTTGGTTTCGGGTCTACACCCAGCGACTTGTCGCCCTATTCGGACTCGATTTCTCTACGCCTTCCCTATTCGGTTAAGCTTGCCACTGAATGTAAGTCGCTGACCCATTATACAAAAGGTACGCCGTCACCCCTAAGGGCTCCGACTTTTTGTAAGCATGCGGTTTCAGGATCTATTTCACTCCCCTCCCGGGGTTCTTTTCGCCTTTCCCTCACGGTACTTGTTCACTATCGGTCGATGATGAGTATTTAGCCTTGGAGGATGGTCCCCCCATGTTCAGACAGGGTTTCTCGTGCCCCGCCCTACTTGTCTGCAGCCTAGTACCACCAATGCGTTTTCACATACGGGGCTATCACCCACTATGGCCGGACTTTCCATTCCGTTTTGTTAACACACTGACTATCACTGCAAGGCTTCTCCGAATTCGCTCGCCACTACTATCGGAATCTCGGTTGATGTCTTTTCCTCTGGGTACTTAGATGTTTCAGTTCTCCAGGTTCGCTTCACTGAGCTATGTATTCACTCAGTGATACCTATTGCTAGGTGGGTTCCCCCATTCAGATACCTCCGGATCAATGCTTATTTGCCAGCTCCCCGAAGCTTTTCGCAGGCTATCACGTCTTTCGTCGCCTATCATCGCCAAGGCATCCACCACATGCTCTTAGTCACTTGACCTATAACTTTGACCTCTATCTCTAGAGAACATCGCTACACTCTCAAGCAACTGCTTTGCGAGGTCTCTCACCTCGCGCGTTATGCCGTAATGTGAATATCTTTGCCGTAGACCTGGTCTCCCAGATCCACATTCTTGAAGAATATTCGTCATTACTGAATAAAAATTCGCAAAGTTTCATTCGTTTTGACGCAATCAAATTGTTGCTGGTGGCACGGTCTGCACTAAACCTTTACGAATGTGCAGTTTCCACCAGCAACGCTGATTTCGAC